>NZ_JALCVE010000020.1:0-6845 GCF_022690565.1 Staphylococcus sp. acrmy
AGATGTTAAAGGCAACCAATCATTAAACTAAAGGCAACCAATCATTAAACTAAAGGCAACCAATCATTAAACTAAAGGCAACCAATCATTAAACTAAAGAAACTTTTTTTATATTAGGTTTCTTTATGTTATTATTGTTTATAAAATAGTTATTATAAGTATTTTCAATTAAAGTTAATAGGAATCTTTATTCTATAAAGGTTTCTTTTAGATTGGAGTGGAGTTAGTTGAGTGGAGAAACAGTAGTATATAAAAATGATATGAATTTAGTTCCATTGAGAAAATTTAATAATACTGAAGTTAATCTATTTTTTACTTTGTGTAATAAATTAAAAGATAAAGGCAATTTGACTGTTAATGTGCCATTTGAAGAATTAAAAGAATTAAGTAATTACTATAGTCATGATAAAAAGCTTTTTATTCAAGATTTAGAAAAATTCTATGATAAAGTTTTCTCTTTAACATATAGAGAAGAAACTGAGAATGTTATTAGAAAATTTATTCTTTTTACTAAAGTAGAAATTTATAAAGATAAAGAGTATGTGGCTATTGGTGTTAATCCAGATTTAGAACATATTATTAATTCATTAACTAGTAACTTCACTAAATTTGAACTTAGAGAAATGACACACCTTAAATCTACATATTCTAAGCATATGTTCAGAATACTTAAGCAGTATAAACATACTGGCTATGTAAAAATTAAAATTGATGATTTTAGAGAACGGCTAGATATTCCTAATAGTTACCGTATGACAAATATTAATCAAAAAGTATTAGCCCCTATCATTAAAGAATTAGGCTTCATTTTTAATAATCTTAATATCAATAAAATAAAGGCAAAAAAAGGACGTAAAATTGAATGGTTAGAGTTTACTTTTGATGCTGAGAAACGTATTCACAGTAAACGACAGCCACAAATGGTGAATATAGGTAAGTCACGACAATATATCAGTCGTGAGAAAACACCAAAATGGTTAGAAGAACGCACATATGAAAAACAAACACAAAATGAGTATGATCCACAATTAGAGAAAGAACGAGAAGCCTTTTTAAAACAGCTCCAAACCGATTGGGAAGAATAATAAAAGTAGATGAATTTTTACAAATAGTATCTGCTGATGTATACTGAAGGTAACAAGTGAAGTATGGTTCGCCATATGTCAAAACCCCACTGCCGACCAAAGCAAAGTGGGGTTTTTTATTTATCTTTTTAGGTTATCTGTAATGTAGTTCGCAACTACACCAGCAATAACAGATAAGATAAATGTTCCAACAAGTGAGAGTATCGTTAACGCCATATGCACACCTCCTTTGTGCACGGAAGTGCCTTTCTATTATAAATTATTAATAGAAAGGATGATATGATGAAACGGATTAAATTAAATTTCTTTGATTTAGATGAAATTAGTAGTAGAGAGTTTGATTTCTCAGTTTTAATCATTATGTTATGTATCGCATTTAGAAATTACTTCAGAGGTTATGGTTTTGCTATTCATTTAACTTCCGACTTATTTTTTGAAATGACATTGCTATTACTCCCAGTATCACTTTTACTCTTAAATAAAAAGACAAATGAAGAAATCGCTAATACATTAAAAAGTAATATACCTCTCATCTTTCCAATTTTAGGGGGTATGTTTTATATAGGTATAGGGAGATTTTTAATATATCTCGCTCACAAGATCCCAATCATTGACTTCATATTTAGTCTTTTTGGATTAGTCATGTTAATTGCTGGTATTATAAACATTTTAATTTCAATATTAATATTCGTTACAAAACAACGCGTAAAACAATCAGCGTCTAAAAAATAGACGCTCTTCAACTGAATAAATATACAAAAGTTCTCTTAATGAAAATGCATGAAAACGTGTGGTTGGGGGTATGTATAAAACATGCATAGCCCATAGAGTACCCATAATACGCCAACCCCCGACATGTCGGGGGTTGTTGCGTTGTTAGAAGTTAACATAATTAGTTCTTATGGGTAGCTAATTTGTATATTCTATGTATAAGCTTATTTAATATTAACATTACTTGAATATACTATGTTTTACAGAATAAATTCATAAATGTATATGTTACATTAAATATGTAAGTGTTAATAGTAAACCTTCGAATATATTTATTTTGGCTAAAAAACTTACAAAAATAACAGTATTTATTAGGAGGATTACAATGAAAATAGTAGTTATTGGTGCTACTGGCACAATAGGTAAAAGTGTATCTAAGAAACTTAAAGAAAATAATCATGAAGTTATTGAAGTTGGCAGTAAATCTGGTGATTATCAATTAGATATTACCTCTCCAACAGAAATTGAACAAATGTATAAAGATATTAAAGATATAGATGCTGTTGTCAGTGCCACGGGAGGAGCAACTTTCAAATCCCTATCAGATATGAGTTTAGAAGAAAATAATGTAGCCATAAAAAGTAAATTATTAGGACAGATAAATCTTGTTTTAATAGGCCAACACTATTTAAATAAAAATGGTAGCTTTACTTTAACTTCCGGAATTATGATGGATGATCCTATTTTATTAGGTTCTTCAGCAGCTATGGCAAATGGTGGTGTCTCAGGATTTGTTACATCAGCAGCTGTAGAATTAAAAAATGGTTTAAGAATTAACAATGTAAGTCCTAATGTCGTTGAAGAAGCTTTAGATAAGTATGGAGAATTCTTCAAAGGATTTACAGCTGTTCCAGTTGATAAAGTAGCAAATGCATTTATTAAAAGTGTTGAAGGCGCTCAAACTGGACAAACGTATAAAGTTTATTAATGTTTTAGTATCTCATTATCTTATATTCAATTTTCATTTTTAAAAGACCCAGACGCTGATATGACGGTGTTTGGTTCTTTTTCCTTTAATTAACATAATTTATCCTTATGGGTAGTTAAATTGTATAGTTTATTCATTTCTCTTTTTTAATTTTATTAATAGAAATATAATCATCAAAAGAAAAGAAAACATAGTAATGACAGATACTGTAGAACCATATTCACCACCAGTTATAAGTATATTGGAACTTTTATAAATATATTCTGCAATACTTTCATTCTCTCTTTTAGTCGTAATATTAAATAATTGTGTAGCGTCAAATAAAAAATGAATTGCAATAGAAGCCCATATGGTTCTGTAATAAATAGTTACTAATCCATAAAATATACCAGCAATAAATAAGCCAATAATAATAAGAATGATATTTTTTAAATCATATTGTCCAATCATTAAGTGTAATAAGCTAAATATAATTGAACTAACAATAAGTCCATAGTAAATATTAGTTTTCTTTTCAATCAATCCCATCATGAAACCTCTAAAAAACAATTCTTCAGAAATAGCTGTAGCTAAAGAAGTTATTAAAATAACAGTACTAATATTTAAAATATTAGTATTTATTTTCCAATATCCTTGAGTGAAAACAATAAATATTACGTACATAACTCCAATTCCTACAAATCCTAAAACAATTGAACTTAAGTTTAAACTAGGCTTTGTAATACGAAAACTTTTTAAATCTGATTTTATTATTTTTGAAATCCAAATTGTGAAAATTACAAATGTTAGTACTACAATTAATAAATGAAATAATATATATCCTAAATCTCCCATACCTATAATTGGAATTAATCCTATTAACGGAGTTAAACCATTAATTAAAGTCATTATAAATATTGCTAATAGACATTGAAGAATTAGATTTACTATTTTTCTCAATATTCTTTCTCTCCTTTACATCAATTAAGAGAATATTTGAGATAAAGATCCACAAATAATTACTACCACAATAATTACTAGCCACCATTTTTCAGAAAGAAATTCCCATACATTCATTCCTCTTGAATTATTAATAGAATCTTTCTCTCCAGTAATTAATTCATTTAAAGAAATATCAAATATATTAGATAACTTTAAAAGTGTATTTATATCGGGCTCTATCATATTTTTTTCCCATTTGGATACAGTTTGTCTGGTAGTATTTAATTTCTGACACAAATCTTCTTGGGTCATATTGAGTAATATTCTGTGTTTCTTAATTTGTTCTCCTAATATCATTTTTACACCTCCAATTTTAAATGAAATTACAATAACAAAATAGAATGAAAAACGAGCATAATCATTTCAATTAGTAACATTATGTTAAATAATCTTAACTTATTTAAACTTAAATATAACATTTAGCACATTAATTGGTCTTTATAGATTTATCCGTTTTATTATTTGTAATTTTTAGTGGCTAGCAAATAGCCACTTATTTTTTCGACAGAAAAAATCCTAAGGGGCTTGGGGATATTCCCCAACAAGCCGGCGAGCTACCACGTAAGTGGCTAGCAAAGCCAGTGCTTGCCAAACCACTTAACGACTTGATGAATCTTACTTTATCATATAAAGTAAGATGTAAGAAAGGCGTTATCTTTCGAAGAAAGCGTGGTGGGATGTATGAGCGAACAAAATACATTTGTGGCTAGCGACGAAACTGTTGGGCGAAACCGTAAACCCAACCGTAAGGAGCCGAAACAAATCAGTTTTCGTGTGAGCGAATCCGAATATTTAAAGTTGAAACAGTCAGCTGAAACTTTAAATATGAGTGTGCCGAATTTCGTTAAGAAAAAGGCACAGGGCAGTCGATTAGTCGCACCTAAATTGGATAAAACAACGCGACAATCGATAGCCAAAGATTTAGGGAAATTAGGTTCAAATGCCAATCAAATTGCTAAATATTGTAATCAACATCAATATGACGCACCCAATTATGAGGCATTAGAACATAATATCAGCGAATTACGTGAAAGGCTTGATGAGATATGGCAACAACTAAAATAAGTGCGACTAAATCAACGTCACGTGCCATTAATTACGCTGAAAAACGGGCTGTTGAAAAAAGTGGGTTAAATTGTGATGTCGATTATGCCAAATCGAGTTTTAAAGCATCTCGTGAGCTATATGGTAAAACGGACGGTAATCAAGGGCATGTGATTATCCAATCGTTTAAACCCGATGAAGTGACCTCAGAACAATGTAATCAGTTAGGTTTAGAACTCGCTGAAAAATTAGCACCCAATCATCAAGTCGCTGTGTACACACATAATGATACGGATCATGTACACAATCATATTGTGATTAATTCAATTGACCTCGAGACAGGTAAGAAATTCAACAACAATAAACAAGCGTTACGTAATGTCAGAGATTTCAATGATGAGGTCTGTCGATCACATAGTTTGAGCGTGCCAGACAAAGACACAGCACGCTTACGTTACACCCAAACCGAAAAAGCCATTGCCGACCCCAATACGAAATCGACAGCTCAATATTCATGGAAAGATGAAATCAGGGAGGCGATTGATCAATCACAAGCAACCAATATGGACGAATTTCAAATGCACCTCAAACAACATGGGGTTGAAATTGAACGTGTCACGCCCAAAAGTATTACTTATCGACATTTAGCCGAAGATAAAAAAGTGCGTGGGCGTCGATTAGGTGAAGATTACAACAAAGGAGGCATAGAAGATGGCTTTGAAAGACAAATACAACGACAACAACAAGAACGAGAATCAGACACCGACTTCCAGCCAAAACGACCAACTTCAAACCGTGATGAATCAACTGAACGAGATACAGGCGTCACTCAATCAGATTGGGACAAATTCGCCCAAGACACAAATGAGCTTGAGCGTCGCCGACAAGCTGCAGAATCAGCAAGACTTGCTGATGAAAAGGCTCGAAGAGATCGAGAAGAGAGAGAACGAGCGAAACAAGCGTCACGACGAATTATTAACAACGATCGAGACCACGGCCTCGAACTTTAATCAAGCGACTGAAATCACACAAAAGCGTTTTATCAGTGTAGCGAAACACTATATTGAACGCATTAATAACGATAATTTAAAACAAGATTTTCAAACAGCCATCCAAGAAGAATTGAAAGATGTAAAAACAGACACACATAAGGCGATTGAGCAGTTACAAACCAATCAAGCAGAACTGCAACAAGCGAATAACGATTATAAAGCAACCATGGATGAACGTATCAAGCACAACGAAACAGCTGTTAAACAATATGATCAAGCGTTTCATCGTTTAACCAAAGGCATTACAGCGATGTTTTTTATTATTGCTTTAGTCATGGTCACATTTTTAGTCTTAAGTCCCTTAGGCGACTGGTTAGGTGTGCAACATTTTTATGAATGGCTGAACTATGTCCTGAAAACAGGTCATTCAGCATGGCGTTATTTCATACTTATTTTCTATCTTGTTCCTTATGCTTTATTTGGAGGACTTATATATGCCATTTTAAGCGTGTATAAGCGCATTTAATATAAATGTTGAATAAAAACCACATTTGAGGTAATAAAAAAGCTGTATCAAGCTTAAAATAGCTTAGAAATGAAAAGAGAAATAAAAAGTAACACACGCCATTATGCCGAGAAAATTTATTGTGCATTGAGAAGAACCCTTAATTAAACTGTTTCGACGAATGTCGGTATAGCGTGAGCTATGAAACCGACGAGTCGACAGTTTTGGGGTTTATTAAGGGTTCAGAGGCTCAATGTCAATAAAGCAATTGGAATAATGCATTAAAGTTATATTACTTATTGCTTTTTTAAATAATAAAAACCAACCACAAGTGTGGTTGGTTTCCTTTTTGTCTTTTGAATTTGTGAGGGGCAAATTGCCCCGAACTTTTTAATATCTTTTTATAAATCTTTTTAAAACCTTTTTAGGAGGCATTTGATCCTCAGAGTGACAACGGATTTGAGATGTTAAAGGCAACCAATCATTAAACTAAAGGCAACCAATCATTAAACTAAAGGCAACCAATCATTAAACTAAAG
>NZ_JALCVE010000021.1:0-5544 GCF_022690565.1 Staphylococcus sp. acrmy
ATTGATATACATCATAAACAAAAAGTAAGTCGTTAATGTTCAAGACATGGGTCGAATGTAATTTTAAATTTGAATTTTTCTATTCCAAACTAAGTAAATATTTTTACTTAGTTTTCTCTTTTTTATCTCCAATTATTTTACTTTAAGTGCTTATTTTGAAAATAAAAATAAGCACTTAAAGTAAAAAGTGAAGAAAAAAATAGCCACTTTTGTCTTCCAACATGTTTTGTTTTTGGGAATATTACAAACATGATAGGATTTTCAGATAGTATTTGACATGAGCATAAGGGAATCCAGTACCACCTAAGGTGGTATTCAGCATAGCTGAAGGATTATCTTACATTCACCTTGATTAATTACTTTTTTGAAAACTATTATAAACATTGATATAACAATATTTAGAGTTAATATTAAATAGAAATTGATCGAGATTATAACCCTTAATATTGCATACTATTTACAATTGTTACAAGACCACTTTAAATTGTTTGAATACTATTATTTTTGTTGATTTCATAGGCTTCAGTCATCCTCAATCCTATAAATAGGATTAATTTTTTTACCCAAATCCTATTAATCCTACTACTTTTAGTATTAATTTCAACAACCAAATCACTAAAAAAGTAATCTAAGCAATTCATACATTTGTTTCACTTTTTGAAATTGATTAAATACTTTTTTCTCAATATCAAATTCAATAATGATCATATTATTTATTTTTAAGTTCAAAGAAAAGAGAAAGAATAAAACAATTTCTATACGTTTCTATGCTCAATTTTATTAAAAAGTGGATCGAAATAAAGATCATTTTATCTTTTTATTAACTAGAGAATTAAAAAATATAAAATGCATAATAAGATTCATCGAAATGATTATACTCAAAATTTTTTATTTTAATCTTCCTAAATTTTAAATTCAACTCTTATTTACGTTTTAAGAGATATGAAATTATTTTTTTGTATAACAATATATAACATTCTAACTATTTTAGTGAGTATCAAGATTATTTTAATTAACTTTAAAATGTTAAATAAAAAGCAAAGTATTATTTATTTTAGACTGTCTAAAGAAATAAAATAGAACGGAAAACATGGCAAATGGCATTTTCTAAAAGAAGGTAATTTGACAGTATATTTTTATATTTGGATTAAAAAAGAGTATTTAACGAGTGAACTTTTTGATTTAACAGAAAGTGAAAAACAAGAAATTAATCATCAAATGATTGATGAAATTGAAGAAGAAAAATAAAAATAAACTTTCTTAAACGTTAGCAAAAAGTTAGCGTTTTTTTTGTTGAAAATACGCTAAAAATGTCTGGGTACATTTTGGGTACAGATACAGTATGATGTGGGTACAAAATGGGTACAACACAATATCTTGCGGGTACATTCTGGGTACAAAGCAAAAAAATGTATACTTTTTCAAAATCTCTGTATCCCTTGAAATGTCTGGCTTCGCCAGACCATACATTTTTTTATGTATGCAAATTTCCCTTATGCTCTTACAAAGAATTTGGACCCAATTCAAAATTCGGTGGTTTTTTGAAAGAAATTGCTCCTGCGGGAACTAAAAAAGGTGATGATTTTTTGAGCCATTTTATGCAAAATTTTAGTTTGCATATAACTGGGCAGTGTCTAAAAATCGTCACTGGTTTTGCTAAAAAAATTGTGATGTGAAATCAAAATATATTTATTTGGCTCTCATTTGCGTTTTAAGAGCCAATATAAGTTTTTGGGTATAAAACTATATAAATAACTCTAATTTTTCAAAATACCGTCTTAAAATTAAAAATAAAGGTATTCTGATTTGTAATAAATTAGAATATAAAAAAAAGAGCCACCATTTAAAATTTAGGTAGCTCTTACTTACTTTTTGGATGATAAAAGTGGAAAAATAATACGAGAAAAACCAGAAAAGGTATTTTAATTATAACACGGCATTTATGCCGAGAAAATTTATTGATCGTTGAGAAGAACCCTTAACTAAACTTGTAGACGAATGTCGGCATAGCGTGAGCTATTAAGCCGACCATTCGACAAGTTTTGGGATTGTTAAGGGTTCCGAGGCTCAACGTCAATAAAGCAATTGGAATAAAGCATCTATGATTATTTGAAAACATAAGTTATAATACATTCAAAAATATTTTTGAATGAGGTGTAATTATGATTCAGACTATTGTAACTGCTGCTATTCTTTATATTGCGACAGCGGTAGATTTATTAGTGATTTTATTAATATTTTTTGCTAGAGCAAAGACTAGAAAAGAATATCGAGATATTTATATTGGCCAATATGTAGGATCTGTGGCATTGATTGTCGTAAGTTTATTCTTTGCCTTTGTCTTAAATTATGTTCCTGAAAAATGGATATTAGGATTATTAGGGTTAATACCGATTTATTTAGGAATTAAAGTAGCTATTTATGATGATTGTGAAGGAGAAAAGAGAGCTAAAAAAGAATTGAATGAAAAAGGATTGTCTAAATTAGTTGGTACGGTTGCAATTGTTACGATAGCAAGTTGTGGTGCTGATAATATTGGTTTATTTGTTCCGTATTTTGTGACATTAAGTGTTACTAATTTATTAATTACTCTGTTTGTCTTTTTAATTTTAATTTTCTTCTTGGTATTTACTGCACAAAAATTAGCTAATATTCCAGGAGTTGGAGAAATTGTTGAGAAATTTAGTCGTTGGATTATGGCTGTTATTTATATAGCTTTAGGTTTATTTATTATTATTGAAAATGATACTATTCAAACAATTTTAGGATTTATATTTTAATTTAGGGTGCGATTTTATATGAGTTATGAAAATGCTTGTGATGTGATCTGTGTACATGAGGATAAAGTTAACAATGCTTTAAGTTTTTTAGAAGATGATAAATCTAAGAAATTACTTAACATTTTAGAAAAAATTTGTGATGAGAAGAAATTGAAAATCATATTATCTTTGATTAAAGAAGATGAGTTGTGTGTTTGTGATATTTCTTTGATATTGAAAATAAGTGTTGCTTCAACTTCACATCATTTAAGACTTTTATATAAAAATGATGTACTTGATTTTTATAAAAAGGGAAAGATGGCATATTATTTTATTAAAGACGATGAAATAAAAGAATTTTTCTCTAAAAATCAGGAGGGTTTTTGAAACGAGTGAAACGAATTTCTTCTTGTCTTGATACTATAAAAAAGCAAAGATATAACATAAAATGACTTATCAGAAGTTACCTATCATCGTATATTCGGAGATGATATAATATACAAGTCGCCTATCTCTGGCGTCAAATTGACGTAGAGAGGAGGTGCATACGCAATGACCGACATCTTTGTAAGTATCATGACCACAGCAGCAAGTGGTTGTATCGTTGCTTTATTTGCGCACTGGCTACGCAATCGCAATGATAAATAGGCGACTAGTCACACCCAAAAATCCCCTAACTACTGGCATAGTTAGGGGATTTGGTGCATACATGCACGACATCTTTGTTAATTGTATTATAACATCATAGTAGATAGGAATGCAAAATAGTTTATTGATTACTAACTAGTGAGTGATCTTTAATAAAGATACTATTTCACTAGAGGGAATGCCTATCTTAAACATTATAAAAGATTTATGAAGTTGAAGAACAAAATTGGAGATATTAAATATATTATCTTTTTGAGGGTATTCGGATTTTATGGTGGAAAAGTTGCTTCCACTTTAAACATCATGTCGGATTCATTTTCTTGTGGTGGTTCTATTGTTTTAAGATCTGGTAGTAATAATAAGTCTGACATATTGTTCATCCTTTACTACTCTGTGGTGTTATAGTATTAAATATAGATTTGATATTGAAATTATCATTGCTAATTATTTTACTAACATCAATCTCATAAAGCATTTGTATGATTGAAAACAAAAAGCCTATCATTCACTATCCTACAATAAAAAGGGTTATCCCATAGTTACACGGGATAACCTTACAATTATTAAATTATGCAGTTGCACAGCTACAATCTTTGCACTCGCAAACTTCATCAGTACAGTTGTCTACACATTCTTGACTACAGTAAACTTTTCCTGCTTCTTCTACTTTTGTTTCCCCAAGAACACAATTACAGTTCGGTCTCGCACATTTTTCCATACTAAACTCCTCCTTATTATTTAGGTAAATCTTCGGTTAAACACCAACCTCGATCTAATAGACTAACGACGCAATTATCAACAATTCGGTACCGAATAAAATTGGCTTCACGAATACTGCGAACGATGCCTTTATCAACCAATCGTTGAAGTTGGTTAGAAATGGCTTGAGGCTTCATTTCAAGCTGTTCTGCCACCTCGCTAACAGATGCATTTGGAGTTCGAAGCAAGGTATGCAGTATTCTAAGCCGTGTCCCATTAGAAAGTATTTTAAAGGTCTCACTTAAACTTTCAGCGTTCTCTGTATCTAATAAGGGACGTTCCGTTAGTTTTGGTTTTGGTGTACACAAGTTTTCAGACATTATTTCCTCCTCCATTTCACAATTACATTATATAGTGTAATAGTTTTTGTGTCAAGAACCTGAAGTTCATATATGAGCATCTTTTTATCAGTACATTATAACGCCTTAATAAGATAAAATATAATTCCCTCTTGTTTGACTACCTACCCGTAATCACCCGTGTTTGATTTATAATTTTGTGGTATTATTATTTTTCCTTAGCATTCCACCAAACAATCCGATTTAACCACTATTTTTTTCGAATTATCAAAATGCTAATTCCACTATATATTCCGAAGACCCATTTTTAATAAGTCAACTAGATAATGTGCAATAAATTTTGGCGTATACATTAACTTTACCCTTATTACTACATGGGACGTTCTGAAATGAACATGCCCGAAATGAATATGCAGCAAATGCAACAAATGATGATGGAACAACAAATTAAACAAAAACTAGGCTACTTATCCCCTGTAAAATACAGAGAATTAGCAGCCTAGAACATAGTGTTTTTATTAAGTTCCCATTTTAAGGGTTCTGTGCCTTGTAGTTATTGTGATTTTATATACTTTACTACTTATTTTCGTTGTTATCATCAAAGGTTTGCATGAAGTTCATGCATTCATTCATCATATTATCCATTCTCTGGTCATAATCAGAACCTTGGGTAAAACCAGTTTGTCCAATGACGATTAAACCAGCTAGTACAAACGACAGCACTAAAGGTAACTTCTTTTTCATCGCTTATTTCCCCTTTCATTCAAAGTATCCCTAATCTTTTTTTAACACTTTCTTTAATTTTTCATATTCATCTTCATTAATTTCCCCTTGGGCCAGCCTTTCCTTTAAAATTTGTAAAGAATCATCTGATCTTACACCTTTTGGTTTTTCTGAAGCTTTTGCAATTAATATATATACACCATAAAATAACAAGCCAAGAATGATAATCCAAAAAATCATGCCAATGAACCCCATTCCGCCCATCATATGACCCATAACGGTTCTGTTGCAAAGTTGAATTTATAGTATAATTTTAACAAAAAGGAGTCTTCTGTATGAACTATTTCAGATATAAA
>NZ_JALCVE010000022.1:0-1608 GCF_022690565.1 Staphylococcus sp. acrmy
GCGCACGGTGGATGCCTTGGCACTAGAAGCCGACGAAGGACGTTACTAACGACGATATGCTTTGGGTAGCTGTAAGTAAGCGTTGATCCAGAGATTTCCGAATGGGGAAACCCAGCACGAGTTATGTCGTGTTATCGACAAGTGAATTCATAGCTTGTCCGAAGGCAGACCCGGAGAACTGAAACATCTTAGTACCCGGAGGAAGAGAAAGAAAAATCGATTCCCTGAGTAGCGGCGAGCGAAACGGGAAGAGCCCAAACCAATAAGCTTGCTTATTGGGGTTGTAGGACACTCTGTACGGAGTTACAAAAGAATATATTAAACGAATCATCTGGAAAGTTGAATCAAAGAAGGTAATAATCCTGTAGTTGAAAATATATTCTCTCTTGAGTGGATCCTGAGTACGACGGAGCACGTGAAATTCCGTCGGAATCTGGGAGGACCATCTCCCAAGGCTAAATACTCTCTAGTGACCGATAGTGAACCAGTACCGTGAGGGAAAGGTGAAAAGTACCCCGGAAGGGGAGTGAAAGAGAACTTGAAACCGTGTGCTTACAAGTAGTCAGAGCCCGTTAATGGGTGATGGCGTGCCTTTTGTAGAATGAACCGGCGAGTTACGATCTGATGCAAGGTTAAGCAGAAAATGTGGAGCCGTAGCGAAAGCGAGTCTGAATAGGGCGTTTAGTATTTGGTCGTAGACCCGAAACCAGGTGATCTACCCATGGTCAGGTTGAAGTTCAGGTAACACTGAATGGAGGACCGAACCGACTTACGTTGAAAAGTGAGCGGATGAACTGTGGGTAGCGGAGAAATTCCAATCGAACTTGGAGATAGCTGGTTCTCTCCGAAATAGCTTTAGGGCTAGCCTCAAGTGATGATTATTGGAGGTAGAGCACTGTTTGGACGAGGGGCCCTTCTCGGGTTACCGAATTCAGACAAACTCCGAATGCCAATTAATTTAACTTGGGAGTCAGAACATGGGTGATAAGGTCCGTGTTCGAAAGGGAAACAGCCCAGACCACCAGCTAAGGTCCCAAAATATATGTTAAGTGGAAAAGGATGTGGCGTTGCCCAGACAACTAGGATGTTGGCTTAGAAGCAGCCATCATTTAAAGAGTGCGTAATAGCTCACTAGTCGAGTGACACTGCGCCGAAAATGTACCGGGGCTAAACATATTACCGAAGCTGTGGATTGTCCGTAGGACAATGGTAGGAGAGCGTTCTAAGGGCGTCGAAGCATGATCGCAAGGACATGTGGAGCGCTTAGAAGTGAGAATGCCGGTGTGAGTAGCGAAAGACGGGTGAGAATCCCGTCCACCGATTGACTAAGGTTTCCAGAGGAAGGCTCGTCCGCTCTGGGTTAGTCGGGTCCTAAGCTGAGGCCGACAGGCGTAGGCGATGGATAACAGGTTGATATTCCTGTACCACCTAGCATCGTTTTAATCGATGGGGGGACGCAGTAGGATAGGCGAAGCGTACGATTGGATTGTACGTCCAAGCAGTGAGATTGAGTGTTAGGCAAATCCGGCACTCGTAAGATTGAGCTGTGATGGGGAGAGGAAATTGTTTCCTCGAGTCGTTGATTTCACACTGCCGAGAAAAGCCTCT
>NZ_JALCVE010000024.1:0-1105 GCF_022690565.1 Staphylococcus sp. acrmy
TCCTAAACATACTAAGATTAGCTATGAAGAAATCTATGACGATAGATTTTTTCATAGCTATTTTTTATAGTTATAGAGAGGAGAAGTAGACTGTCCGTTCCCCTGGATTTTAAATCCGTATCCTAAACTAGTCAGCTTTACTCTCGCCTTTTGAAATTCGTTTGTCGTATGTTGGGTTCTTGAAACCGTGTATAGGAAAATGAAATGAGAAAGGTTAAGTAAAGCCCAAGCTTCTCAAAATTATTTAAGGAGGTTTTATTTATCGATTATTTAGGCGTTGATATTGGTAAAAGAAATAGCGTAGTTGCCCATTATAAAGATCGTACATTTCAAAAAGAATTTACCATTCAAAATAATAAGAATGGCTATAATTACTTAATTAAATACTTAAATCATTTGAAACGTCCCCAATTAATTTTTGAAGCAACAGGTATCTATTCAAGAGGCATGGTTCAATTTTGTCGAATAAACCAAATTGACTATGTTGAAATGAATCCGTTAGAAGCTAAATTTAAAACAAGCTCTCTGAGATCTTGGAAAACAGATCAAGCCGATGCCCATAAGTTAGCCCAACTGGGTACGCATTTAGAAATAAACAATACCCCTCAAGCTATAACGTCAGATGTTTTCTTTGAATTACGAGAGCGGACACGATTTCATCTTGAAATCGAAAAAGAACAAAACCATTTAAAAGTTGAAATGATAGAACTCCTTCATCAAACCTTTCCTGGCTTAGAACAATTATTTAAAAGTCGTTATTCAATGATTGCGCTTAATATCGCTGAAATCTTCACTCACCCTGAATTTATACAACAACATGACTTAAATTCATTAACAGACATTATCTTTGCGTCTACAGAAAAAAGCATGTCTTATGAAAAAGCAGAAAAGTATGCGATAAAACTTACTAATATCACTAAAGAAAGCTATCCAACAGTTAATTCCAATTCATTTTTAATTGAGAAAACAAAAGTATTAATTCAACAATTGAAATCTTCGATTCAATTACAAAAACGACTAGATGAAGACATGGTTCAATTAGCTAAACAACTTGATTGTTTCAAAGCGATTAAATCCATTCCAGGCATTGGTGAGTTAACTGCAG